>NZ_CAWMYL010000245.1:0-1237 GCF_963871815.1 Vibrio sp. L85 | reverse complement strand
TAGCGGGCGGCCGGAAGGTGAATGCTAGGCATGATCTAACCCTCGGTCTCTGGCGTCGCGACTGCGAAATTTCGCGAGGGTTTCCGAGAAGGTGATTGCGCTTCGCAGATCTCCAGGCGCGTGGGTGCGGACGTAGTCAGCGCCATTGCCGATCGCGTGAAGTTCCGCCGCAAGGCTCGCTGGACCCAGATCCTTTACAGGAAGGCCAACGGTGGCGCCCAAGAAGGATTTCCGCGACACCGAGACCAATAGCGGAAGCCCCAACGCCGACTTCAGCTTTTGAAGGTTCGACAGCACGTGCAGCGATGTTTCCGGTGCGGGGCTCAAGAAAAATCCCATCCCCGGATCGAGGATGAGCCGGTCGGCAGCGACCCCGCTCCGTCGCAAGGCGGAAACCCGCGCCTCGAAGAACCGCACAATCTCGTCGAGCGCGTCTTCGGGTCGAAGGTGACCGGTGCGGGTGGCGATGCCATCCCGCTGCGCTGAGTGCATAACCACCAGCCTGCAGTCCGCCTCAGCAATATCGGGATAGAGCGCAGGGTCAGGAAATCCTTGGATATCGTTCAGGTAGCCCACGCCGCGCTTGAGCGCATAGCGCTGGGTTTCCGGTTGGAAGCTGTCGATTGAAACACGGTGCATCTGATCGGACAGGGCGTCTAAGAGCGGCGCAATACGTCTGATCTCATCGGCCGGCGATACAGGCCTCGCGTCCGGATGGCTGGCGGCCGGTCCGACATCCACGACGTTTGATCCGACTCGCAGCATTTCGATCGCCGCGGTGACAGCGCCGGCGGGGTCTAGCCGCCGGCTCTCATCGAAGAAGGAGTCCTCGGTGAGATTCAGAATGCCGAACACCGTCACCATGGCGTCGGCCTCCGCAGCGACTTCCACGATGGGGATCGGGCGAGCAAAAAGGCAGCAATTATGAGCCCCATACCTACAAAGCCCCACGCATCAAGCTTTTGCCCATGAAGCAACCAGGCAATGGCTGTAATTATGACGACGCCGAGTCCCGACCAGACTGCATAAGCAACACCGACAGGGATGGATTTCAGAACCAGAGAAAGAAAATAAAATGCGATGCCATAACCGATTATGACAACGGCGGAAGGGGCAAGCTTAGTAAAGCCCTCGCTAGATTTTAATGCGGATGTTGCGATTACTTCGCCAACTATTGCGATAACAAGAAAAAGCCAGCCTTTCATGATATATCTCCCAATTTGTGTAGGGCTTATTA